>NZ_JAIMBW010000002.1 GCF_019195455.1 Gymnodinialimonas phycosphaerae
AGCATTGTGGCCCATGCAGGGCGCGTCATCGGCCATGAGGCGCTTAGTCCCGCCGAGAAATGGGCGGGTTTGCGTACATTGGCACGGCTTCGATTAATCCGCATGGCGTGGATGCTGCGGCAGGCTGTAATGGGCCGATGACTGATTTTAGACAAATTTAAAACCAATCTTCACCACGCATATTCCTTCATGGCACCAAGATGCGCTGGGAAACAGGCGTAACGCGCGTACCTCCGCTTGGGGGTGTCGTTTGCTGAATACGCCTGAAGGAATCGCCCATGCCATTTGAACCGGTAGGCTCAAGTCTCGTACTCACGGTCTCCAGCGAGGCTGAACTGCTGGACGCCTATGAAACCCTGTCCAACTCGGAAGGGGGCGGGCGTATTGAATTGACCGAAGGGGTGACGGGGCTGCGGCTTGAGTTGCGCGATGGTGGCAATGAGCCGGTCCACATCACCTCGGCCGACCCGGAAAACCCGGTGGCCCTGTCGGCGATCGTGCTGCGCGATCTTGAAAATGTGCGGGTCAGCGAGGTGCATGTCGACAGCACGGGCACAGATTTCCCTGCCCAAAGCGGCGGCTTCGGCCTCAATGGCGTCGAGGCGGTGGAGCTTTCCAACATCACGTTCACCGGCGGAGCGACGGAGTATTACAATCCCGACGATCCGGATTCCGTTCTGGGCATCGGTATGGGATCGATCCGCGACAGCAGTGATGTCGTCTTCAGCAACAACACGGCGTCGGGCTATCTCCATGGCACGTCCATCATGGAATCGCGCGATGTGAAGTTCTTGAGCAATGAATTCACCGAGTTCCAGGGCGACGGTCTGCGCATGGGGGGCGTTCAGAACGTGCTGGTCGAGGGCAACTATTTCCACGATTTCCTGGGCACCACGAACGATTTCACCCACGGCGACATGATCCAGCTATGGTCGACCAACGCCGAAATCGTCTCCAGCGACATCACCATCAACGGCAACATCCTCGATAGCGGCAATGGCAGCAGCTCCCAGAGCATCTGGATCCGCAACGAAACCTACGACAAGGGTCTGGATGACGGCTATATCTACAGCAATATCACGATCACCAACAATCTGATCCACAACAGCCATGTCCACGGGATCGCGGTGGGCCATGCCAATGGCGTCACGGTCGAGGACAACACGCTGCTGTGGAATGCCGCGACAGGCGATCCCCCGCAAATCGTTCTCTCAAGCAGTTGGAACGTCACGGCCAACAACAACATCACCTCTGATCTGAGGCTGCCTGCCGATGCCCAGTCCGAGGGCAATGTCATCTTGGACTACATCAACCCCTATGCTGATGACTATGTCGGCAATCACATCATCAATCCCTTCGCTGTCGGCGGCGCGGATCTGGCTGACCTGCGTTTGCGCCCCGATAGCGAATATCTGGGAACCGGTTCAGAGTTCAGCGATCCGCTCCTGACCAGCTATGGCGGGATCGAACCCGTGGTGGTGGTCTCTGTCGATGCAGAAGATCCGCAGACGATTCAATTGGATGCGGGATTCTCGGTGGATGAGGACGGCTTCCTGAACGAGGCGAACTATACGTTTGAATGGGAGTTCCCCGATGGCTCGGTTCACGAAGGGGCGACGGTCAGCTACCAGTTCACGACCCCGGGAGAGCGCGAGGTGGAGCTGCGCATCCTGAACGACGGACAAGTCGTGGCCGAAGAAACATTCGGGCTTGATGTGGAAGATGACACGTATCTCAGCTTGAGTGCGAAACATGGGTTTGAAGACCAGTCGGCCTATGACAGCGAAGTCTGGGTGTCCGGCTCCGAGGTGGTGGACGGTCCCGAGGGGCCAGCGTTCCGGATCGGTGGTGACGATTACTTCGCCGCGTCCTCCAGCAATGAGCAGCTGCACAGCTTGCAGGGGTTCGACCTGAACCTGAACATGAGCGTTATCGACGACAGCGCGGGGTCGTTCCTGCGCATGGGTTCGACCATGCGGGCCGAGGTGGAATGGGACGGCTCCGTCTGGTTCCAGCTGCGCACCGACGAGGGCACCTTCCGTGTCGACAGCGGCGACACCCATGTCGACGACGGCGCGTTCCACAATATCGCGGTAAGCTATTCGCATGCCAACGGCACGCTGCAATTGCAGATCGACGGTGAAGTCGTGGATGAGGTCGAGGCCCATGGCACGACCCCGCCGATTTCCAGCAACAGCTTGATCATCGGCTCTCCCTGGAACGAGGTCGTCGACGCGCTGGTAAGCGATGTCACGTTTGCCGCCCATGCGGATCATTTTACCGTCACGCCGCCCGCGCCGATTGTAGAGCCCAATGTTTTGCCGGCAGAAGTGGTAGAGGAAGAGGAAGTGGCAGAGGAAGGCCCGCCGCCGCCTGCGGACGACTTCGATGTGACCACGGCCGATCTTGCGGCGTTGAGCGCGGATCAGGGTCTGTCGAACCTGTCGAGTTCCGGCGTCGATCTGTGGAACTCCGGGGCGGAAATCGTCGACGGCCCCCAGGGCGAGGCCGTGCGGATCGGCGATGGTGACATGTTCGCCTTCTCGGGCCGTAGCGAGGACATGCACGGTCTGGACAGCTTCGGGTTCCAGATCGAGATGAGCGTTATCGACGACAGCGCGGGGTCGTTCCTGCGCATGGGTTCGACCATGCGGGCCGAGGTGAACCCGGACGGGTCGGTCACGTTCAACCTGCGCACCGACGAGGGGTCTTTCGAGGTCGACAGCGGCGACACCCATGTCGACGACGGCGCGTTCCACAATATCGCGGTGAATTATTCGGATCTCAACGGCATGCTGCAGTTGCAGATCGATGGTGAGATCGTGGACGAGGTCGAGGCCTATGGCCTGACCACGTCGAGCACCAGCAACAGCCTGATGATCGGCTCCCGCTGGGAGCAGACGGTCGACGCGCTGATCCATGACGTCAGCTTCACCTCGGACCCCGGCGACCCTAGCGACGCCTTTGGTCCTCTTGTCGGGTCTGACACTATCGTCACGCCGCCCGCGCCGATTATAGAGCCCAATGTTTTGCCGGCAGAAGTGGTAGAGGAAGAGGAAGTGGCAGAGGAAGGCCCGCCGCCGCCTGCGGACGACTTCGATGTGACCACGGCCGATCTTGCGGCGTTGAGCGCGGATCAGGGTCTGTCGAACCTGTCGAGTTCCGGCGTCGATCTGTGGAACTCCGGGGCGGAAATCGTCGACGGCCCCCAGGGCGAGGCCGTGCGGATCGGCGATGGTGACATGTTCGCCTTCTCGGGCCGTAGCGAGGACATGCACGGTCTGGACAGCTTCGGGTTCCAGATCGAGATGAGCGTTATCGACGACAGCGCGGGGTCGTTCCTGCGCATGGGTTCGACCATGCGGGCCGAGGTGAACCCGGACGGGTCGGTCACGTTCAACCTGCGCACCGACGAGGGGTCTTTCGAGGTCGACAGCGGCGACACCCATGTCGACGACGGCGCGTTCCACAATATCGCGGTGAATTATTCGGATCTCAACGGCATGCTGCAGTTGCAGATCAATGGTGAGATCGTGGACGAGGTCGAGGCCTATGGCCTGACCACGTCGAGCACCAGCAACAGCCTGATGATCGGCTCCCGCTGGGAGCAGACGGTCGACGCGCTGATCCATGACGTCAGCTTCACCTCGGACCCCGGCGACCCCTTTGGTCAGGAACCGACAGCTGAGGTGGAAAGCAAAACGATGGGCATCGAGATGTCGCTGACATCGCCCACGGCGCTTGTTTCCACGCAGCAGGAGAGCGGGGATGTGCTGGAGGAGACAACCTCAACCGACGAGGATGACGCAGATCTGATCGCCGCGCTGTTCCTGCCGCCTGCTGGAGAAAACATCGAAGCCACACAACAGCAGAGCTTTGACGATTACGAAGATGAGAATGAGGAAGACGCTGGCATGGCCGCGGGAAGCTGGTGGTAGCCAGCTCCCCGCGTGCAGGTCAGGGGCGGTCTTATGGGGCAGCCAGTGCGGGCCCAAGGTTTTCGATCTCGGTCGGTGTCAGGTCCGCATAGAACAGCGCGGGCTGCGCAAGATCGAACACCCGATCAGATGCGGTGGATGAGCTGGGGATATCGTAGATGACACGATCCCCGCTTGCCACGGAAGCGGCTGGCATCTTTGCCCACACGCGCCATGTCCCGCCGCCCATGTCAATCGCACCGCTATCGGTGAAGTCACCGGTGGGCTCGGTGCCTGCGGGTAGGGTGAGGCCGAACTCTCCGTCAAACGAAGCCCCTGTGATGTCCAGAAGACGCAGAAGCAGCGTCCCGCTGGTCTCTCCAAAACTCAACCGAACATCGCAACACGCGGTGACGACCGTGGAGCCGGAGGGCGCGGCCAGGGACAGGTTTCCATCCGCCGAGTCCGCGCGGGCATATCCGACAGTCGGCTTCACCATCCAGTTGCTGACGACATTGGGTTGCAGGCCACCGTTACGACGCCATTGTGACGTGGCCCCGAAGTCTTGCCCTTGTTCGCTATCCGCGAAGGTGAGCGTCGGACCCATCGTGATGCCGGAGGCCATCGCGATCTCCTGGGCGCGTACCGGGATGCCTGGATAAGTCTCTAAACCGCTTTCTAGTGCCGAAATATGGGCCCGGAGGCCATCCCGGTAGAGACGTGCGTCGTAGTCAGGTGCGCCGTGCAGACAGAAGTCGCCATAGTTGCCGTCGGTGCCGAAGTGTACAACGTCACCGTTGGCGAACGCCTCTTCGGGCGTGACACGTACCACGCCTTCCCGCGCGCCGCCGGAGCCTGTGCCGGTGTCCTGGATGGTCACGGTGCCACGGTAGGCCGTGGGGTAGGTTGTGGCGTCTGCAAGGCCTGTGCGGAAGACGGGCCGCGCCGTGCGGTCGGTGTCGCCATTGCGATAGATCACGAAACCCATCACGTCCTGCTGGTGCGGGCGGGGGCTCGGGACCGTCTCAGCGTCTTGAATACGCTGGGTCGTCAGGGTGGCCCCATCGGGGATTGCGTAGACGAAATCCGCGTAGCTGCCATCACTGGCCCATTCTACCCGGTCCAGCACGGGTGCATCATAATACCCTTGGGCGATCAGCAAGCCCGCGCCGAGGTCCTGGGCGAACAGGACCTGCCCGTCGCGTTCGGTGATGGAGGGGTGGATTGAACTTTGCGCGGGCTGCGCAAGCTGCGCCCCGTTCACGTAATCTCCAAAGCGCACCAACGCCGGAGAGATCAGCGCCCGCCCGGTGTTGGCGGCAGGCGCGTCGGTCAGGAAGTCGAGACGCTCCTGATAGGACGGTATCCCGTTTTGCGCGATCATTCCCGTGATCGCATTGCCCGCCGTATCCGTCGTGTAGTTTGGTTGAGGAGGGTCGTAGGTGCCTTCTGCGTTCCGCACCTTGATCCCGGGCATCATCATGTGAACCTTGGTACCCAGAGGTAGCAGGCCAAATCCGCGTTCGGTCGTGTCGATCAGGCAATGCTCAAGGGTATTGGCGACGAAGTCGAAATCCGAGCCATCGGCCGCGACCCCGAAAAAGTGCGGTGCACGGCTTTCCCAGAGAGTCTGCGCGGCCCCGGCTTCGGCGTTCCACCAGTTGTAGACCACATCAGAGACGGACCCAAAGGCCACGGAGGCCAGCTTGACGACCGCAACTTCTTCATCGAAATTCCGGCCCGTCTCATCATCGTCCATCATGTCGGTCATGTCGGTGCCGGAACGCGTGCCATCCACCATTCGGAGGGGCATTCCGCCTGACCCGAGGTGCCAGAGGTTGGCGATGGCCACAAATCCCGGATTGATGTCTTGGTTGGCGATGGCGTCCGGATCCGCAGTTATCACACGGTAGCCTGTGTATCTGTCCTCGTGGCGGTCCTTGAGGGCATAGCGCGCGTCCACACCGGGAAGCAGTGTCGGCATCTGGCCAGCGCGGGCGTCGAGGTTGCTGTTGGAGAAGACGCCGATCTTGTTCTCGGACTGGCCGAGGATCGTCATAACGGGAACCGAGGCCCAAATGCCCTCGATCCCACGCTGTTCCCGCCACGCTTCGATCATCCAATCATCGAATGCGGCGCTGGCATAGCCCACCCCTTCATACCCCCCGTTCTGAGAAATGATCTCGCCCATGTGGCGGTCGATGTAGTCGAAGTAGGTCTGGTGATCGGTGATGTAGCTGGAGCCAACCGCCCGCAAGAACAGCGTCAGCGGCACCATCGCCTTCATGGTGATGTGGCGATAGCCGGGTTTGTCGTCACCCCCGATGGAAACGCCCGGGTCATAGGTCAGCGCGTTTTCAAGCACTCCCAATTGATTCGTCTCGCCAGTGGGGAGAGCCTTGTTCGTCCCGAAATCAGAGCACCATTCCGGCCACCCCAACATCTTCTGCGGGTAGGGCGCAGAGATATACTGCGGGTCTATGTCGATGATCGCTTGCGTGACAGGCTGCACCCGGCGCGTCTCGGCCAAGGCAGTTGATCCGACAGGTGGCCAATTCACAGTTGAGCGGTTGTTGGTGGTCACGACTGTCAGGTCACGTGCGCTCTCGAAGTGGCCAGGGATCAACTCGGAGGCGAGGCCCAGGATGACATCCGCCATCTGGCACCAGCCTCCGTTGGAGGTGACGATACCGCCTTGCAACATGCGCCATTTGAGGTCTTCCGCGACCTGACAGATCATGCGGGCCACCTCCAGGCGCTCTGCCTCGCTGCCGCCGCCGTACACAAGCCAGAAACCGGCGCGCGCGAAATCCTCGGCCACGGCGCCGCCATACCCCCCTTGGGGGCCAAGGTTGGTGGCGCGGGTCGCACTCAGATTGGTATCGATCATGTGGATGACCAGATCGATACCCCCCAGGATCCCGGCGTATGTGGGCAGGTTGGCGTAGGAGTTGGCGACGGTATCAGGAAGGACGATATCGGACGTGCGCCACGGCGGCGACTTGTCCGGGTTCGCCATGGCAGGGCGGGCGCTGTCGGCATGGACAGGGGCCAGGGGCACGACAGTCAAGATACCGTAGTTGGTGATGACCTCGCGCTGATCGTCCGTGTCAGGATCACAAACCGCCTTCACCAAAGAGGCAGGCGCATTCAGCGCAAGCGGCTGCCCCGTAGCCCCGGGATCGACGTTGTGCACAGCCTCATAGGCCAGCGCCTCATTCGTATTGACCCGCCGTCCATCCCAGCCCTGATTCCGCCAGCGGCGCATGTTGCTGTCTTGCATATCCGCAAGGGAGGCTGTCGGGACCTGCGCCTGTCCGGGATCACGCATCATGCCGTGAAGGGGGGCATCAACATAAGAGGTGCCGTCAATCGTGCCGGAATGCAGCACCGCCGTGGGTGTGGTCGCGGTCAAGGTGGTTTGGGCGCTTTGCTGCACCCAAGGCGAGCCATCCGCATAGAGTCCGTGTGCGCTGGTTCCCGCTACGCTGAAGCCAGCGTCACGATGCGTGAGCACGACGGTTTGCCCCGGCACGTCGGGTGCGTCCGGCAGGCCGGATTGGATCGGCATGCTTTGGGATGAAATGGAGTGGGACAGCGCGATACTCATCAGAGCATCACAACGATATCGGTTGCCGTGGTGCCAGTGGCCCAGATCCGCGTGGCGCGGACTGGAAAGCCTATGCCGGCTGCGATGTAGACGGTGGCGGTCGAGCCGCCGGTCGTCGTGATCCGAACGCTGCCTGACTGCGCCACATTGATGGCACGCGAAGGCATGGTCAGATCTGTGCCGTCGTTTGGCGTAACCGGCACGAGGAGTGTGGCGGGGCTTTCGAGGCCAATGGCGTGGTTGTCGAATGGATCGGGCATCGAGGGCTCTCCTGGATAAAATCAAGAGGCAGGGCCATCGAAGCAGAGAGCAGGGGAATTCGGAGGTATGCGCATGAGCGGGAAGACACCTGTCGACCTGGAGACGACGCGCTCTGCCAGCTTTAGGCGGAGGTTGGTCTCGTATGGAGGAGGATTCGAGTCAAGGGCAGGTAAAGAGAGTCTTACCAAACCCCAGAGTGCGCGCGGTGCCTTCCATGGTGCACCCAGGAGGGGCGTCTTTCACGGGTCGGCAGGGCGCCCGCGGGGGTCGATCAGCATGGCCAGCACCCAACCCGCAAGGAACCCCCCAAGGTGTGTCTGCCACGCCAGTTGACCATCAAGGGCCCAATACATCGCGATGTTGATCGCGATCAGCAGGGCGGCCACCCGCGCAATCGGCCACAACCCGGCGCGGGCTGTGAACCGATCCACGTAGGCCCAGGCCATCAGCCCCCCCGCAAGGCCGAACAAGGCCCCCGATGCGCCGACCATGGGCTGGATCGTCGTTGCCAAAAGCCCGTAGCCCGCCGCCCCGCCTATGGCGGTGCCAAGGTACAGCACAATGAACCGGAGCCGACCCACACGGGCGATGATTTCGGCCCCCAGCGACCACAGGGTGATCATGTTCATGGCCAGATGCCCCGGTCCGCCATGCAGGCCCGCGTAACTGAGAAACATCGTATAGGGTTGCAGGGTGTAATTGGGATCCCACCCCTGCAGCAGGCCCGGCCAGAACCCATACCATTCATAGGCGGACTGGCGCAGGCGGGAGCTGCCCCAAAGACCATAGTCACTGCCCAGAAGCCCCAGTTCGACAATACTCATGAGGGCGACCATCGTCGCCAGAAGCCACGGCGCGGAGGGGTGGTATAGAGGCGCGGATGACGGCAGCGTCGGCCCGGCAGACAGGGTCTCGGCTTCATCGGTGGTGGTCTTGCGCGCGCGTGCCATTGGACAGACTTGACGCAACGGGTGCGGGGTCGCAAGGGATTGGATGTCTGCCTCCGTGTCAGGGCGGCCGGGGCGACGCTTTATCGTGGGGCGGATTGGGCCCGGATCCGGCGGTTCTTCAAACGGAGGCGCCGTAGGTATTCCGTGATCTACGGTGCGGCCCGATCGTGTGAGCGCCCGCTAGTATCCATCGATCCGCTGGTACGGGTTCGATTGCAGGTTGAACAGCCCACGCAGATATCCCCAAGCGCTGGCCAGGCTGAGCAGGCCTTTCGTCATCTGGTCCCGGCCCCTGCGCCGCCCAAAGAGCATCTGCCCCGTTCCCTGAACGATGCGCCCCAAACCCAGATACAGACACTGTCCGACCCGTGGTACAACGTAGCGCAGCTTGGATTGGCCGTGCATCCGCTCGATCATCACCCCACCACTGGCGCGGCGGATATTGCGCTGGATATGCCAGCTCAGGGTGGAGCGGTTGTCGGGATATTCCTCGAAGACCCGCGCCTCTTCGACCCAGATGACCTGTCCGCCTTTGCGGCTGAAGCGCAAAAAGAATTCCGTATCCGACCCGCCGGTATATCGCATCTGTTCGTTCAATCGCATCGCCAGCCCGTCGGGGCGGAACAGGCGGGCTGCGACCATTGTGTTGTTGGTCGCGGCCGCGGGCAGGCGCGTCCCCGTCGCATGGCCTGCCCGGCCCGAGTGGGGCAGCCAGCCAGGGGCATTGGCCGGGTAGTCGCGTAATACTGGACCGGTCAGCACCTCGGCGTCGGGATAGGTGTTGCGGGCTGCGGTGAAGGTTGTCAGCCAATCCTCAGCCACCCATTCGTCGTCATCGATGAAGATCAACCAGTCAAATCCGATGCTCAGGGCCGTTTCTATCGCCCGGTTTCGGGCAAAGGGGATGCCCGGCTCGACCTCTTGGGCGTAATGGATATCCAGCCGATCCGTGAAGCTCATGACGATATCGCGCGATTGCACCTCAGTATCGTTTTCGACCACCACGACGAAAACCGGCTCGGACATGCGGGCGATCGCAGGGCACAGGGAGGAGAGGCAGCGCGCCAGCATCTGTGGCCGTCCCCGCGTGCAGAGGGTAATGCAAATGCTCATCGGCGCTCCTGTGCCTGGCTTTAATCCGTGCAATCGATAGCCTGGATCACCCAGGGCTCCAAGATATTGGTCGTACCCCGTAAATGCGGCGGTTTCTCGACGTCTGCAAAGATCGTCGATGCGGACGTCTCGCGACCTGATATAATATGTTCGGACGCAGCCATCGTGTCACTGTCTAAAGGATAAGCCCCATGACACGCCCCCGGATCGCGATCTGTTTCTTCGGGATTACACGATCGCTCCGCCATACAATCGAGACGATCGAAGCCAATGTTCTGGCCCCGGCCTGCAAGCAGGGCGCGGTGACGGTCTTGTCGCATTTCTTCGAGCAGACCCAGATCGACAATCCCCGGTCCGGTGAGAGCGGTACGTTGGACGTGGAGGAGCACAAACTCCTGCCCAATGACTGGCTTGAGCTGGAGCCCCCCGGAACCGGGCTTGAGCAGTGGGATTTCGAAGGGTTGAAACAGCATGGGGACCGCTGGAATGACGATTTCCGCTCGTTGCGCAACCTGATGCAGCAACAGCATTCGTTGCATCGGGTGACGGGGGCTGCACTTCAGACTGACCCTGATCTGGTGATCATCGGCCGATACCCCATCTGGGCCGCGCGCAGGCAGAGATCGGCCTCCTCCCCATACATGAAGTATTTCAGATCGAACCCCCCCAGCCTCTGCCACAACTCCCGCTGGATCAGCAGAAAACACCCGACCACGATGTCGACCTCACGCACGCTGTCGCGCTTCCAGCCGCCGATGGCCTCTGGGTTGAAAAACTCGGATCCGCGAAACAGCGCGTCCAACCGGATCGCGCGGCATAACATGCTCCACGGCGTGATCCGGTTCCAGCACGAGGCAATGTTCAGGCTGCCGTCCGCAAACACCGTGCGCCCGCCCCAGATGCCCGCCTGCGGGGTTTCGCGCGCGAAACCGACCAAATTGTCCACCGCCCCCGCATGGCATTCCGTATCGGGGTTGAGCAGCAGCAGAAACTCGGTGTCCACCTGGGCTGCCACCACGTTGTTGGCCTTGGCAAAGCCCAGATTTTCGTCGGAACGGATCAGCTCGACCCGGTCCTCATGGGCAAAGGCCTCGGCGATTGCATCGGCAGAGCCATCGCTGGACGCGTTATCCAGAACCACCAGCCTGAAGGATGTCTGCCGCGTCGTCTCCAGACACGTGCGGATCGCGGTCAGGGTCAGGTCGCGGGTGTTATAGCTGACCATGATGATGGTCAGGATTGGATCGGCAGACGTCATGTCAAATGTAACTCTCTCGCTTAAGAGTGCCTCGCGTTTCACACGCGAAACGGTCCGTGTTCCAGTGGTTTTTGGTGAGGGGGTCTTCTGTTTCGCACCCATCCTTCGCACCTTGAGCGGATTCCTTATGCGCTACCGCTGCGCTACTTGAGCGGATTCCTTATGCGCTACCGCTTCGCTACTTGAGCGGGCTCTTTATGCGCTACCGCTGCGCTACTTGAGCGCGTTCTTTATGCGCTACCGCTTCGCTACTTGAGCGCGTGTTTCTTCACCCATCCCAAAAACGCCTTGTCGGGCGAACGCAGGCGCGGACGCCCCGTCGCCGCCCAAACCCCACGCCAGTTTGCCTCCAGCGCATAGACGTCCCAGCCCGGTGCGATCGCGCGGGCCTGCTCCAGGGCGTCCGGCGACAGCACCGGGCCTGTGCCAATATCCTCGACCACCGCGCGGGGCGTGATGCGGATCAGATCACCGGGCTCTTCGACCAGCTCGTAATCGGGCAGGCGATCGCTCTTGATGATCTCGCGCAACATCGCGCGGAAGACCCTGATGGGCGAATTAGAGCCTGATTTTTTCGCCAGCACGGCCACAGATACCTGCCAGGCGGGCTGCGCCCCGCAATGCTTGCGCGCGATCTCGTAGAGCCGCCGCTCCAGGGGTTTGCGCAAAGAGAAATACTCGCGGCTCAGCGTCAGGACAGACTTGGACAGCACCGCATTATAGAGCCAATCGGACAACGTCACCGACACGCTGATCATCCGGCCGCCGCCCCTTTTTGTGTCCCGTGTCTTGCGCACGATCTCCCAGGCCTCGATCAGACCGAAGCCCGAGGTCACCTCAACCGGGTCCGCCTTGGGGCCGGTCGCGATGTTGGTGGTGATCCGCGTGCCCGCCAGCCGCTCGAACGCGTCCTTGAGGCGGCGGTACGCATCGCCCGAGGTCTCGCGGCCCGTGGCCAGCAGCAGGTCATGGGCCGTCAGCGTCAGCGTCCGCGAGGTCGCGCGGCCGACGTTGATCGCCGCCATCAGCTGGCTGATGCAGAAGATCAGGATATCGGCGTCGAAGATCGTGGCGCGGCCCTTCACGCTTGGCGTGATGGTGATTTCGGTGCCGCGATGCTCGTAGGACAGGATCCGGCGATCGGGCCGGGTGGAAAGCGAGAAGATCGGATGCTCCATGCTCGCCAGATCGTGCTTGGGCACGGCCGCGAAGAAATCGCAGACGAAGAAATCGCGCGTGGTGGGTTGGGGGGTCATGCTGCTCGAACCCTCTCCTGTTATATACGTCCCTGCCCTTTGGGCAGTGTTTTATTGGCCTACCGCTTCCGGCTACCTGGGGCCGGTTTTGTAACCTGTCGTCGGTTCCGTTTCTGCGCCCGCGCTCAAATAGGCGGAAGCGGTCGCGCAAATCAGAACTCGTGGTTTCATTTACGCCTAAGTTATCCACAGGCGTGCGCGGGGTCCATGATTCCTTGACCTGTCATCGGGGGATCGGAGTCGCTTCAGCGGGGTTTCAGAGTCGCCCTATCGGGGGATCAGAGTCACCCTGTCTCAAAGAATGCCCTGCAAGATGTTGAAGCCATGGACCTTTCTCAAAGCGTGTCCGTTCCGTAACTGAATCAATAACAGAAAAATAACAGGGCTATTCAGCGCAAAGCCCCTGCCCTACCCTGAAGTCCCATGGCTCCCCCCTTGTTTGCTTAGAAAAAGCGCTTTGATGTGCGGACATTGCTTGCATGTTACAGGTTTTCGCGTACCTTAAGGAAAACATATAACACGAGGGCGGAAATGAGCAGCTTGCCTCCCTATTTCAACATCTCGCCCGAGAAGGCGCTGGACGATCTGGGCGATCCCAAGGGGACAGCGGATTTCTCTGCCTTGGCCGATGCCTGTGCCAAAGGTCGCGCTGATCTGTCCAGTCGGGGCCTGGATGAAACCGGCACCCGCACCCTGCGCCTGTTTTCCACCTGGGAGATCACCAAATACCTGATCCCCGTGGCCCCTGCCCATTTCCGCCGGGTGTTGCGCCAGAACCCCAACTTGCCCCAAGGCACATCCGAGACCGAGGGAGGGGCCAAGTGGTTTACCCTCGACGACGTGTTGCGCCTGCGCGCCCATTTCGGAGCAGAGGGGTCCAAGGCGAAGGAGTACCTGCCCTACCGACCCAAAGGCCTGCCCGCCAAGATCGTTGCCGTGGCCAATTTCAAGGGCGGCGTGGGCAAGACCTCCACCGCCGCGCATCTGGCGATGTCAGCGGCGCTGGATGGCTACAAGGTGCTGGTGGTGGATCTGGACAGCCAGGGCTCCATGACATCGATTTTCGGCGGCAAGGTCGAAGATGAATGGGGCACGGTCTTCCCGCTGCTGGCGCGCCACTACGCGCAGGCGCTGAGGGCCGAGAACCAGCGCCGCATGGACCGGGGCGAAGCGCCGCAACCGCTGGATGAGACGCTGTCCGAGGCGGTGGATATGACGGCGCAGGACGTGATCCGTTCCACCCATTGGCCGAACATCGACCTGATCGGCGCGCAGCTGAATTTGTACTGGTCCGAATTTCAGATCCCGGTCTGGCGCATGGCCACGCGCGGCTGGAAGCTTTGGGAGGCTCTGTCCGGCAGTTTAGAGGCTGACGGCGTGCTGGATGACTATGACATCGTCTTCGTCGATACGCCCCCTGCCCTGGGCTACCTCACGATCAATGGACTGGCGGCGGCGGATATCCTTCTGGTGCCGTTTGGCGCCTCGTTCCTGGAGTTCGACAGCACCGGGCGCTTTTTCGACATGCTCCACGCCACCTTCGCCTCCATCGAGGAGGGGGAAAATATGGCCGCCCGCGCCTTGGGCCGCGACGAGATGCGGTTTGAGTGGGACGCGGTGCGCGCGGTCCTCACGCGCTATGACGGCAGCCAGCAGGCGGAAATGGCGGCCTTGATCAGTGCGCATATGGGCGAGGTTCTCAGCCCCCACCGCCAGGACTTCACCGCGCTGATCGGCCAGGCGGGTGAGCAGGTCCACGGTATCTACGAGGCCGATTACCGCGATTTCAACCGCGAAACCTATGCGCGCGGCCGCGCCACCTTTGATGAGACCTATGCGGGCTTCAAGAAGCTGCTTCTGGGGATCTGGCGCCGGGAAGAATTGGACGCGGCGGCGGAACAGGCGGCGGAGTGAAGGGGAAGTTCATTCCTGGCCCAACGCCCTTTTGGGTACCTGGAGGCCGGGGCACCGAACGGTTTCGCGCGCGAAACCGCAACAGCCTGGCGCCCATGGTAGGATGCAAAATGTCTATTCGGGGCCTGTCGCGCGTTGCGCTGTCTTGGGCCGGATATCAGGAGGGGCCATTATGGCAAAACGCAAACGATTGAGCCCGGCAATGATCGCGGGGCAGGGGACAGATCAGGCTCTAACGGGGGCATTAGACCCTATTTCCAACCCACCGATCGCCCGTGTTGCAGGCGACGCGGCCTCCCATGCCGCCGTTCAGGAACTGGCCGATGAACTGACCCGCGCCCGCGTCGAGGGGCGGTTGGTCCAAGACATCGCGCTGGATCAGATCGACGAGACCCACCTGACCCGCGACCGGATTGCGACCGATGCCTCAGACATGGCGGCGCTGGAGGCCTCTATTGAGGCGCGGGGGCAGCAGATGCCGATCGAGGTGGTGGATCTGCGCGGCAGCAGCGAAGCGGTAGCGCATGGAACTCAAGCCAAGCGTTTCGGGTTGATCTCTGGCTGGCGCAGGCTCGCGGCGATCAAGCGGTTGGCCGACCGGGATCCAGATCGCTTTACCACCGTCCGCGCCGTCCTGCGCCGTCCTGACACCGCCGCCGAGGCTTACCTTTCGATGGTCGAGGAGAACGAGCTGCGTGTGGGGCTGTCCTATTATGAACGCGCGCAAGTCGCCGCGCGGGCCAGTGACATGGGGGTGTTTGAAGGCTCTGCCGAGGCGGTCCAGAACCTGTTTCCCACCGCGTCCAAGGCGAAGCGGTCGAAGATTAACGCCTTCGTTCGCCTGTTCCGCGTGCTTGACCCGGTGCTGACCTTCCCCGAAGCGATCCCGGAGCGATTGGGCCTGCGTTTGGCCAAGGCGCTTGATGCGGGGCAGGGGGCGCTGCTCTACAAGGCCCTGTCGGCGGTCCGTGCCGAGACGGCCCAAGAGGAGCAGGCCCGGATCGAGAAGGTCTTACAGGCAAATTCAGGCTCTAAAACGCCTAATAGGGTCGTGCACGCTTCTTATCCGGGGGGGGTGGAGTTGAGCCAAACCCGGGGAGGGCTGAAACTGAGTGGGCCGGGAGTGACCGCCGAGTTGCAACGGGATTTGGAAACCTGGCTCGCCGCGCGCCAAAAGACCGCGCCCTAGGGTTTCGCATGCGAAACCTCTTCGCTAAGACGTCGCGATGACCTCTGATCTCGCCATTATCATCCCGCATTTCAACGACGTGGACCGCCTTACGCGGTGCCTTGCCGCATTGGAACCCCAGGACCGGACAGGCGTGGAGGTGGTGGTTGCCGACAATGCCTCGACGCAGGATCTGGAGGGCGTCAAGACGCGCTTCGATTGGGTGCAATTCGTTGTGCAGCCTGAGGCCGGGGCAGGGCCGGCCCGCAACGCGGGCGTCGCGGCCAGCACGGCACCTTGGTTGGCGTTTCTGGACGCGGATTGCGTGCCCGGGCCCGATTGGGTTTCGCGGGCGCTACACAACACGTTGGGTCGCCCGGAAATCGTGACAGGCGGCCGCGTCGAGGTGTTCGATGAAACCCCGCCGCCACGCTCGGGCGCCGAGGCGTTCGAGACGGTCTTCGCCTTCGATCAAGAGGGCTATATTCGCGACAGGGGGTTTTCGGTAACCGCCAATCTGGTCGCATCGCGCGCGATGTTTGACCGGACAGGGCCGTTTCTGGTGGGGGTTTCGGAGGATCGGGACTGGTGCCTTCGGGCGACGGCAAAGGGCGCCCATCTTTTCTATGCGCCAGATCTGAGGGTGGGCCATCCCACGCGGACCGATTGGCCGTCGCTGGAGCGGAAGTGGCAACGGATGAACTATGAGACCTTTGGCTTTTATCTGCGCAATGCGCGGTTCGTCCTCGCCGCCCGCGGGAAATGGGGGCTGCGTGCGTTTCTGATGCCGTTA